>NZ_CP035496.1 GCF_004135345.1 Xylanimonas allomyrinae | reverse complement strand
TCCTCGACGCCCCGGGCTCGGTCCTGGTGACGTCGAACAAGCGCGACGTCGTCGACGCAACCAGGGATGTCCGCAGCGCGGCAGGCCCGGTGTGGGTGTTCGACCCGCAGTCGATCGCGCTGGAGGACCCCACCTGGTGGTGGAATCCCCTGAGTTACGTGACCGACGAGGTGCGCGCCGCCAAGCTGGCGGAACACTTCGCATCGGGCTCACGCGACCCGGGGGTCAGGACCGATGCGTACTTCGACCCAGCCGGCCAGGACCTCCTAGCGGGCCTCCTGCTCGCCGCAGCGCTCGATCACCGGGCGATCACCGACGTGTACACGTGGCTGACGCGCCCGACCGACGACACCGCCATTGACGTCCTGCGTGAGCACGGGTTCTCGCTCACCGCCGATCAGGTCGCTGGCGTGGTCTCCGCGCCGGAGAAACAGCGCGGCGGCATCTACGGCACGGCCATGCAGATGGCCTCCTGCCTGACGAACCGTCAGGTGGCCCGGTGGGTCACGCCGCAGGGTGCAGCCGACCCTCGCCCGCAGTTCCAGCCAGAGGCGTTCGTGCGCGCAGACGGCGGCACCCTCTACTCACTGTCCAAGGAGGGGCGCGGCACCGCCGGCCCGCTGGTGACCGCGCTGACGGTCGCCGTGGTCGAGGCGGCGGAGGAGTTGGCAGAGCGCTCCGCTGGCGGCCGCCTGGCGACCCCGCTTCTCGGCGTTCTCGACGAGGCGGCCAACGTCTGTCGGTGGCGTGAGCTGCCTAACCTTTACAGCCACTACGGTTCGCGCGGCATCGTGCTCATGACCTTCTTGCAGTCGTGGTCGCAGGGCGTGGAGGTGTGGGGCGAGTCCGGGATGAAGAAGCTCTGGTCCGCCTCGAACGTCAAGGTGTACGGCGGCGGCGTGAGCGAGGGCGCGTTCTTGGAGGACCTGTCGCGCATGGTGGGCGACTATGACCGACTGTCCTCGTCAATGTCGACCGGGCATGGTCAGCGCACGGTGTCACAGCAGCTCCATCGTGAACGCATCCTCGACGTCGCAGACCTGGCGGCGATGCCGAAGGGGCGCGCCGTTGTGCTGGCGTCCGGCTCGCGCCCGACGCTCATCCGAACCGTTCCGTGGATGGTCGGACCGCACGCGGCCGCGGTCAAGGCGTCAATCGCGGCGCACGACCCGCAGGCGCAGCGCACGGTCAAGGAGGCGCAAGAGGAGTTGGCGACGGTCGCGGCCGCCGTAGACGCGGAGCAGGCATCGTGAGCGACTGGGGCGATGGCGGACTGGATTCGCATGGCAGTGGCGGCGTCGAGGCGTTGTCGACGTTCAGCACAGAGCAGACCGACGGGCCGGAGAAGGCCGAGCCAGAACCCGGGCTCTACTACGGGTCGGTTGACGAGTTCGTGCGTGAGTACCTGCGCAACGTCTACCGCCGCCGGATCGACGGCCGTCACCGTTGCTGGGCTGGCCGCTGGTGGGCGCACGATGAGGCGGTGATCCGCCTCGAAGCGCTCTGGCGGTCCTGGGAGCACCTGCGCCATGACGCCCCTACCGGGATGAGCGTGTGGTGGCGCGACCATGCCGACCACCACATGGCCGTCCTAATGGACCCGGACGGACCCTTCTCGACCGCTACCGAGGGCGAAGAGAACGTGTGCAAGAAGGGCGCTCCGCTGCCCTACGTCGCCCCGCCGGAGGGGATGTTCCCGGACGTCCGAGAGGAGCCGACGGCGCCCTGATGTAGAGACGAGAGCGGGACCGCACCCAAGTGGTTGCGGTCCCGCTTCTGCTGTGTCGACGGTACGACTGTCACCGGCTGAGCCCGGGGCGCTGCACCTGCCGCTGCGCCGCGCGGCCCCGGATCTTGCGGGCCTTCGGGCTGCGGCCGACCGAGCCAGCCGCGACCGCCTCAGTGGCTGGCTTCGCCTGGCTCACGTCCGCGCGCATCCGCGTGGCCACGGCCTCGCGATCGATGCCCCGCGCTTCCATCTCTCGGGCGGTGCCGGCCCGGCGCTCCGCGCTGTCGTAGAGCGCGCGGCCGTCGTGGCGCGTGCGATCGCCGGCCGCTTCGCGCTGCTCGGCCTCGGCCTGAGCGCGGGCGCGCTCCTCCGGGTCGGGCTCGTGCTCGGCGGCCGCCCGAGTCTCCTGCGCGCGCTGGTCTTCCTGGTCTGCTTGAGTAAGGAGACGCTGTGCTTCCGCGTTCTCGGCCGCAGCTCGCGCCCGCTCGGCCTCGGAGCTCACGCGGTCGCGGTCGGCTCGATCTAGTTCGAGCCGGATGCGCTGGCGCACGGCCTCCGGGTCGCTGCCCCCGTCCTCGATATCGATCCCATACCGCGATCGCAACTCGTCGCGCACGCGCCGTTCCGCCCTGCTCGCCTCGGGGTCGTGCTCTGCCCACGCCCGGGCAACCTGGTAGCTGCGTCCGATCTGATCCGGCGTCGCGCGGTCCCACCACCCGTTGAGGTGCACCGCGGCGAGCTCAGCGCGCGCGGCGCGCTGCTCGGCAGCGCGCCGCGATGCCAGCTCTCGGGCTTCCTGCTCGCTGTGCGCTTGGGCGCGACGCAGGGACTCCTCGCGCTGGCGTGCGATCCGTTCCCCGACCTGTCCGGCGGCGGTAACCAGGATTCGTAGTTGGCCCTCGATTGCCTCATCGATGCCGTCCGTCTCGTCGACCATGACGTGCCTCCTGTCCTTATCGCTCCGGGCCGCGGTCGCGGCTCGGTGTCGTGCTCTGTCGGGTGCGGTGCGGCTCGATCTTGTTCGGCACGGGCGACGCGGCCGCGGCCGCGGCCGCGGGTCGAGCCTGACCGGCATGCAGCCGGTCAAGCATTGCCTGTGCCTCGGGGTCGAGGGTGTGCGGTCGTTCGATCGTCGCTGTTGCCGTCGGTGCGGCGGCCGGCGCGGGTGCCGGCAGGGCGTCGCGCACGTGCACCAGGCGGGCTCGAGTTTCCTCGGCCAGTAGTCGCGCGTGGCGCTCCTGGCCGGACGCCTTCGCGGCGTCATGCACGGCCTGGGTCAGACGGAGCATCTGACGGATCATGACTGCCTGTGCGACGGTTCCCCGTCCGCCGCGCGCGGCGCTGGCCAGCAGCATGGCCGCGCCCGAGATGGCGACGGTGCCCGCCTTGGTCGGCGTCGGCGTGCGCCGGTAGGTCTGCGCGGAGCGGGACAGCGCCTCGGCGGCCGCTGCGAGCTCGCCGGGCGTCTGCTCGGTCGCGTTCGACCATGCAGCCAGCGCGCCAGCGGTCTGGCGTGCGACGGTCGCCCATGTCTCGCGGTCGTCGACGGGAACGGCGCGGAGCCGGTCGACGACGGCGCGCAGCTCCTCATTGCGCTGGGTCCACGCCTCGGCGTCAGGCTGCTGCATCTCGCGGCCCGGTGCGACGACGCGTCGGCCGCGCCTTGCGGCGTTCCACTCCGCTGCGGCGTCGCTCGCTCCGGTGGGAGTGTCGGGCCATCCGTCGCGCAGGCGCGGCAGCGCCAGGTCGCGGCCGAGCTGGCCACCGCCGTACCAGATCGGGCGTTCCCCGGCCTCGGGCCTCTCTGCCACCGAGAAGCCGGTGATGACGTCCGTGCGACCATCCGCGTACCGCGGTCGGACGATGAGCCCTTCGCGCCGCAGCCTGCGCACGAACTCGGCCTCATCTTGTGCCGCTGTCGCGCAGCCGCGAACCTTCAACGCGAGCAGGTAGCGCGGCTGGTCAGTGCGCATCTCCGACGCGATCCGCGCCTGCCGGTCTGCTCCTTCCAGGTGCTCCCAGGCCGGCATCTCGGTGCCCTGCTTGGTGCGCGTGCGCTCGTACTTCGCGCGGGCTCGGGCGCGTGCCTGCGCCTCGCGCTCGGCCGGGTTGTACCCGCGCGTCGAGCGCTCCGCGCGCACCGACTCCAACTCCTCCAACCCGTACTTGGCTTCGAGTGCGCGGGCGGCTGTCTGAGCGCGTCGGAAGTCGTGGTGCGTCGACGCCTTGGTGCCGTCCTCGCGCACCAGGTTCACGGCGATGTGGATGTGGTCGTTGCCGTTCTTCGACACACCATGTCGCACAGCAACCCAGCGGCACGGGGCCTTCGGGCCTTCGGGGTCGTCGAACTCCATCACCTTCACGAAATCGTGCGCGATCTCGCTCCACTGCGCGTCCGTGAGCTGACCTTCGTCGGCGCGCAGTGACAACGAGCAGTGCCACACGTGCCCGCCCTTCACTTCGACGTCGTAGGCCACGCGAGGGCGGTCGAGATGCCGCCCAATCGCGAGCGCAGAGTCACGCCCCAGCTCCGCGTCGTCGTGCCACGCCATCATCGCGCCGTCGCCGGCGACAAGGTGCGGCTCGGTGTGCTCGTTCGCGCGACCGGGGCCGACGAGGTAGGTCATGAGCCCAACCATGCGATCACCGCGGACAACGTTCGGCATCATGACAGGCTCAGCCCGTCGATTGCCGCGTCGATGCGCTCCGCTGTGCGACGCACCGCGGCGAGCGTGGCGCTCATCTCCGCCTGCGCCTCGCCGGTGGCGTTCGTCGCGCGTGCCATCTGGTTGACGTTGTTTGAGACGGCCGCAAGCAAACGGTGCAGTCTGAACAGCTCCGCCATCGCATTGCGCCGCTCGGTGGGCGTCTCCGCCGCGGCCGACGCAAGCGTGGACTCCACGAGAAGCCTTGGGATCGTCACGTGCTGAGCCTCCGCGAGACGCAGCAACATGCCTTCTTCCTCTGGCGACACCTTCACCTCGTGCCGGTGCTGCCGACCTCCGTAGACGTTCGCCCGCCTCCGCCGTGCGAACAGACGACCTCCGGGAGTCTCGTCGCCCATCGAGTCACCTGCTCTCCTGCCCAGCGCAGCGACCCCGCCTTATGCGGGGACCACACGTCAAGTGTGACCGATCAGCGACGCCAAGTCGAGGATCAAGCCCACTTAGCACGGCTAAGTGTTTAGCTTGCTCCGCTGGGGCACCGTTGGCGGTTCGCGCACGCCGACAGGCGGGTGCTCGGCGTGACTGCGCGACGGCAGCCTGAGACGCTCCGCTCCGGGGTCGCCTCGACGGGGCCTGCGTTCGTAGGATCGCGGCATGGCTAAGACACCCACACCTGACGAGGCGATCGAGCGCGCACGGCGCGCCCAAGAGGACCGCATCGACGCGATCCGCGTGCTCGCGGAGGCACGCCAGTCCGTCACGGACGTGCGCGACGAGACGGCGCGCGAGCTGGCCGAGCTGCAAGCCAAGATTGCCGAGCGAGTCGGCGCGGCCGAGCGCGACGACGTCAAGACGTACAACGCCGCGCTGGCCGCCGGCTGGTCGGTCGACGAGCTGCGCAAGATCGGGTTCCCCGAGCCGGAGAAGAAGGCGCGCGTGCGCCGCCGCCAGACGCGCGCGGCCGCGCCCGCCCGCGAGGCAAGCAGTGAGTCGACGGCGCCGACCGACAGCGACGACGTCGCCGCCCCGGCGACGGGTGATGCTGCGGCCTGATGCGCCCAGCAGCGTGCACCGACTCGCGGCCGCCCGTTCCCGCCGGCACCTCGGCGGGTGGGCGGTCGCATGGTGCTGCGGCCCTCGACGTCGCGTCGTACATGCGCGTCGTGCGCAACCTATGCGACCGCGGCGGACTGGCCTACGTGCCGCCCACCGTGCTCTCCCGGCGGCGCCGCCGTGTCTCCGTCGCCCGCGTACGCGGGCGACGGAGACACGCGCGCATCATCGTCACCGCCGGCGCGCTGCGCGAGCCGCCCGAGAACATGCGGTGGACTGTCGCGCACGAGCTCGGGCACGTCGCGCAGCCACCCTCCCCGCTCGTGGCGATCACGGCCGGCCTCGTGCTCGCGCCGGCCCTTGCCGTCGCCGGCCTGACGACCGGCTCGCGCCTCCTGCCCGTCCTCGGTCTTCTCCTCGGGCTGGGCCTCGTCCTGCTCGGTTGCGCCCTGTCTCGGCGCGCTGAACGCGCCGCCGACCGGTTCGCGCTCGACCTGCTCGCGCGCGGCGACGGCAGCGTGCCCACGGGGCTGAGGCCCCTCGCTCCGTGCGAGCACCCGACAGGCCTCGTCTACCTGTTCGAGACCCACCCGCGCACCTGCGAACGTCTCGCGCTGCTCGACGCCGCGGCGCCCGCACCTGGTGACCTGCTAGCCCGCTGACCACCTGTGGACGGCACGAGCTATTTCCTTCGGGCTCGTCCCGCCCACAGGTGGACAGCGGGACCCAACCGACCGTCCGGCCGGCGGCCGCGCCGTCCCGTCGGTCCGAACAGTGACGGCCCGTATGCGCGGCCGCCGGCCGGACTCTGGCAGGTGGTGGTTCCCCCACCCCCGACGCCGTGATGGTCACACACGACAGACCCCCGTCAAGGGCGCTAACGCGTCGCTACGCGATGCGGCTGCGCCGCACCCTTGACGGGGGTCTCTCGTGTGTCAGGCGGCCTCTATCGGGGGCTGGGGGAAAGTCCGGGCTAGGCCGCGCGCTACGCGCTGTGAGCGAGCTCCTGGCCGTGCTCCTCGTCCCACTTCGCCAGCGCCCTCGACACGCTCGACGCGCCGACGCCGAGCACCCGGGCGATGTGCGCGATGGACTCTCCCTCGGCGTGCAGCCGGGCCGCGGCCGCGGTGCGCTCGGGCGTCATGACGGTGGGCCGCCCGCCCACCCTGCCCTGGGCTCGGGCGTAGGCCAGGCCGCGGCGGGTGTTCTCCCGGATCGTGTCAACGCGCAGCTGCGCGAACACCGCCACGATGCCGAACAGGGCGCGGCCCATCGGCGTCGTCGTGTCGATCATCGGCTCCGTCAGCGAACGGATGTTCACGCCGCGCTCATCGAGGTTCCCGATGGTCTCGATCGCCATCTTCTCGCTGCCCGCGATGCGGTCCAGCGCGCGGATCAGCAGCGTGTCACCGGGGCGCAGGTAGTCCAGGCAGGCGAGCCAGTCGGGCCGGTCCTCGATGCGCGAGGACTCGCCATGGTCGACGAACACGCGCACCGCGCCAGCGGCCCGCAGCTCGGCCACCTGGGAGGCAGGGTTCTGCTCACGGGTGCTGACCCGGGCGTAACCCACCAGGGTGCTCACCGTGTCACGCCGCGCGACGCCTGCGCGCGCACCGCGGGCCTGCTCGGCCGCGATCGCCGCCCGGGCGCGGGCGACGTGGTCGCGCCCCGACGCGGTCGTGCACGGCGCCCCGTCGAGGGCCCCGCACGTCGGGCACGACGGCGCACCGTGCGTGTCCGTCGTCGACGTCATCGGCCCTGCTCCCCTCGCGTGCTCTCCGGGCCCCGGCCCGGCCTTGTCGGCCCGCCATAGCGCGCAGCCGCCGGCGTACTCTGACCCGGCCGCGTGGCCTTCGTGGCGGACTGCGGGTAGGACGCCCGCAGCGTCCCCAGGTCGCGGTGCGGCCCCTCGGCCGCCGTGCTCGCGCTCGGCGTGCGCTCGACGGCGATCGCCCGGAACACGGGCACCAACTCGTCAGCGTGCGGCTCGTACGCGAACAGATCGGGCGCCGACCACTTCGACGCCTCGTTCCACTGCTCAGGGGTCACCCGCGAGTAATCGAGCTCGAACCGAGACAGCTCGGCCACATGCTCCATGAAGACCTTCGACGACCGGCCGTTGCCCTCCCGGAACGGGTGCGCCTGGTTGATGTACGCGAACACCGTCGCGGCCCGCTGGGCGAACTGCTCGTGATCCAGCCGGCCCCACTGCGTACTCGTGACCATCGCGGTCACATCACGCAAGTAGCGGTCAACCTCGCCGGTCTTCACGTCCGCAAACCCGCGCGGCGTGCCCTTCGCGATGCTCACCGTCCGGTACTCCCCCGCCCACGCGTACACGTCCTGGAACACGTAACGGTGGATAGCGCGCAGATGGGCGGCATCGAACGTCCTCGGGACGTCGACGTCGCCCATCCGCAGCTGACCCTGTCGAGCGCGGGTCGCACCGTACTCGAGCCGTTGCAGCACGAACCGGTCGCGCTCGTCGAACAGGTTCCGCAAAGTGCCCTCGTTGGTCGCCGGGTCGAACGTCTCCGGGTAGAAGTACGCCCGCCAGGCGTCCGGACCGGACCCCATCAGACGGCGGCCGCGGGCGTCCGGCGCAAGCGCCCGGCCGCCTCACGCACCCGCCGCATGTACTCCGCGTGGTCGATCGCCCCACGGGTCAGGTCGGTGATGTTCTCGACGTCCTCACGGTTGGGCTCCCAGCCCTCGTGCCAGTCCGCCGCGAGCGACTGCACCACCGCGCCGCGCTGCTTCGCGTCGAGCTGCGCGAACAACTCCGGCCAACGCTCCTCGACGTCGAAACGCTCGGTCGCCATGACGCCCCCCTCTCCTGGGTCTGTCTCCCCACCATCCTACCGGGCCAACCAAAAACGGTCCACAGGTAGTTTCGGTGAGAAGTGGTTTCGGTGGCGAGTTTCGGGCGACGTCGACCCGCAGGATTCCGCGGGTCGCGGCCTCGTCGACGACGTCGCCTCAGAAACGATCGTTTCTGAGGCAGCGGCTGACCGACCCAGCGAGGGCCACGGGCCGGGCGCTCCCTCCGGGCGAAGGAGGCGCCCGGCCCGCTCATGCTCTCGACGACGTCAACGGAGCGGCGATGGGCTGACCGCGTCGGCGCAGGCCGAGTGCCCCTCTGCTTGGGCTGATGCTGAACCAGGCGCGATCAGTGCCTTGCGAGCGCGCGGTAGCGACTCGCCGACGCAAGCCATGCGATCGGACCAATGACGGGGACAAACAGTACAAGCAGTATCCCGCCCAGAACGACTCCGCCCTCGCGGTCCGAGCGGAGCACTGACATCAGCGAGATCGCGGTGAGCGCAACCGCTGCCAGCGTAGCCAATCCAAGCGCGATGTCCCATATTGTAGGGGCCAGCAGGTTCAATTCAACACCACCTTCCGTCTCAGTTCTCTTCTACGGGAGACCGCTTGCTTCGACCTTTCCCGCCCCGTTGGCGCGCAGGAATTGGATACCCTCCTTGGTACTCCAGGCAATTGGTCCCCAGGGCGTGGGCGCGCCACGCTTGACAGTTATTTTACACTCCAGATTGGCCTTTCCGTTCGCTATATACGAGCCGTTCTTGGAACTCGTCACTTCGGCCATCGGATCGATGTTCTTCACAACGGTACACGCGTACGAGTTGATCTTTGTAGCCTTGCCGCCGCTTACCGTGTATGTCCCGGCGACCTTGACTTCTGTGATCTTAATCCCCGCGAACTTGAACCAGTGAGACACCCAGACACTTTTCGTCGTCGCCCGTGCAGTGGGTGCACTACGTGCAGTGCGTGCAGTGCGTGCAGTGAGTGCACTACCTGCGCCGTCGCTGGAACCCTCCGTTGACTCCCAGGTGAAGTTGCCCTCGGAGACGCGGCTGGTGTCGCCGCCGATCGTTGCAGAAGCAGTCGCACCAGGCTTGACCGTGTCCTCATTGATGCCAAGGAAGAAGTCGGCCAACTCGGCTCGCTGGGAGTCGTCGAGTGCGTCGAACCGCGCGAGCTCAGCAACCCCTTCGTCGCCAGTGGTTGCCGCGCGTTTCGCCAGAGTCTCGCGGAAATCGGCCAGGACGGAAGATGCCAGGCTCGCGGGCTCGGCAGGTTCGGGAAGTTCGGCCGCTGCGGCAACAGGCAGTGCGGTCATACTCAGTGACACGCATGCAAGTGTCACCCCGAGCGCCTTGCCCAACCGTCGCTTCCGCGTGTTCGGGTGCATTCGCAGCGATTTAGGGATCGATTCGATCAAGAAATTCACACTCCTCAAGTTGTTCTCTCAGTATCTTCGTCGCCGCCAATGACGCAATCCTTCATGTTCGATGAGCCTCTGGACTCGGGCGGCGCCTCTGCGATGTACGCGGTCTCGTAGGCATCCACCAACGTCGAGGTCACCTGGTCAGCGACGACCGGCGCCTCCTGGGAGACGGCCGGTGGAACCTCCACCGAGGTCCCCACCGGATCCTCACCCGATGGGCCGAGCACTGCCAAAGGCGATTGCACAGTTGATCACCCGATCGAGGGTGATCACCCGATCGAGGGCTTGCGTCGTGGTGCTGTGAGGTGGTGAGCCGGGGGTGGGCGCAGGTCGGGCACGGACCATGTGACCTGCGAGGATGAGAGTTCTCTACGCTGCCATCGATGCCGGAAGATGCCGCGCCCGCGTCTGTAGTCTGGGTTCCCCGCCCGCAGCACGCGTTCCCGCCACCGCTGACCAACTCGATCACCGACGCCAGCCACCTGGACCAGGCACCCGGCGCGGCGCCCCGCGCTGCTCAACCTGGCCGTCCCCGCCCGCGCATCGTCTGGGAGCGCGACGGCGCCCACGGCCAGGTGACCCGCAGCAGCAGGCTGTGCGGCTTGTTGATGATGACGAGAAAGCCGCTGTCGGGTGCCGGCCCTTCGAAGGCCGAGTCGATCGCCTGCGTGAGCCGGTCGTATCCGCGCACGAGCGCCCAGGACCGGGCGCGCTCCTGAGCGACATCGGCGGCTTCCTCGACGTCGAGCAGCAGGACGCCTGGCGTCCTGGGTCTGCCAGGTCGATGCGCCACACGGCCAGGCGCACGGCCGGGGCCCCGGTCACGGCTTGGCCTGCGCGGGCTTGATGTGGTCGATGACCGTTTGCAGGGTCTCCGCGCGTGAGACTGCGGCCGCCGTGTCCGCCTGCGCCGTCGCCAGCTCCTGGCGGGCGCGGTCGAGTGCGTCGCGCAACTCCTTCGTCGCGACGTCGTGCGCCGCCCGGTCAGTCTCGGCTCGCTCGCGCACGGCAGCGAGGTCGTCGCGTGCGGCCGCGAGGTCGACGCGCTCCCGCTCAAGTCTCTCGGCCAGGTCGTCCCGGGCCGCCTCGGCGGCCGCGAGGTCGGCGGCCACCTCGTCCTTCTCTGCGGTCGTGTCCTCGATGCGCTGCGCCCAGCGGGCCACGTCCTCCCCGAACTCCGCGCGCGCGAGCACGTACGCCTCGCGCCAGATCGCGCGGAACCGGCCGTCGACGACGTCGGGGACGTCGGGGACCTGTCCGGCGGCGGCCAGCGCCTCGGCGTGCTCGCGCGCCGCGTCGGCCGCCACGGTCGAGCGGACACCCGCTCGCTTCTGCACCGCGCGGGCGGTGACGGGCAGCCCCGCGGCTGCAAGGTCTTCGGCTGCCTGCCGCGCCTTGGCGGCCGGGTCCTGCTGCGTCGTGGTCATGGTCCAACCATACAGGACGGAAACGAGGGATGCACTGTTTCCCGTATCCCAAGTTTCCCGCGAGAGCAAAAGAGAGGGCCTGCGGCACTTTGGCCGCAGGCCTTCGACGACGTCGGGCGTGAGGGTCAGTACACGTGGCCAACCTCGCCCGGACCTGCGAGGAAGTCCTCGCCGTCGGCGTCGATGCGGACGTGGTACGGCGTGGTCTCGTCGCTGAGGTCGTGCGCGATGATGACGCCCGGCGCCTTGTCGTACCGGGTTCCGTCCGTCCCGCTCACGAGCAGCACGTGCCCCGAGTAGGCGATACGCGTGCCGACGCCCCACAGCTCGACCGGCGTGCCCTGGTCGTCCTCCCACGTCGCCGGCTCCCCGACCGGATCGTTGGGGAATGGCGGTGTCAGGCCGCCGTCGCGCGGCCGGATCTCTTTGTGGTCGCGCCAGGCGCTCCATCCCTCGAAAGCGTCGCCCACGGTCCACTCGTCGGTGCCGCAGCGTTCCTCGATGACGCCGGCAATCCAGACGTCGACGGGATCGCGCGCGAGGACAACCCACACGGGCGCGCCCACGGGATAGGGGTCGTTGTCGCTGAGGTAGTCGTCGACGACGTCGGACACGGCACGGGAGTCGTCTTCTGTCGCGCCCTGGTCGATGTACCGCTGCAACGGCTCAACGGTCGCCCATGCCTGCGCGAGTGCGGGCACCGGGTCCGTCGGGAGGTTCGTCATGGCGTCGTCCTCGTCTCGTGTGGCAAAGCAGCTGACTCTTAATCAGCGGGTTCGGGGTTCGAGTCCCTGATGGCCTGCGTCCTACTCCCCCATCGGGCGGCCCTGCGGGAGTTCGCGGGCGCCCACGGACGGGAACGGCTGGCCGCCGTTGTACTTCGCTTCCAGGCGCTCGACCTCGGCCATAACTGCCTGGTTGATGAACTGCGAGAGGTTCCGCGGCCCCTCGGTGGTCATGGTGTGCAGGATCGCTCCGCGCACGCGGGCGGTGTCCTCAGGGTCTTGGTAGAAGGAGACCTTCGGCGGGTACTTCGTCTTGCGCTCAGTCTTCTTCGCCGGCGTCGTCGCGGCCGCCGGCTGCGTGGCGGTCTGCGCGACGACGGGCGACGGGGCCGCCTTGGCCGGCACCGCCTCGGGCGGGGGCGCGACGGGGCTCGCGCCGGCCAGGCTCGACTTGCGCGGGGCAGGGCGGGTCATGAGCGGGCTCCTTCAAGGGCGGTCAGGTGGTCGTCGTACAGGGAGCCCAGGTCGCGGGCCTCGGCGGTCCCCCACTCGTCGAGGCCGCGCGCGGCCTCGGTGGCGTCGCTGATGCTCACGCGCTTGGGGATCGGCTGGGCGAGGACCGTGATCGGTGCCGGGTTGCCGGTGGCGTCGGTGCGGGTGGCCATCGCGGTGCGCAGCTCGGTGACCCACGTCTGCCCGGAGACGGTTTTCTCCTCGTGCTGGTTGATGATGATGCCGGCGACGTCGAGCGCCGGGTTGTAGTACTGGCGGACGTTGTCGATCGTCTTCAGCAGCTCGGCCAGGCCGTTCGTGCTGAACAGCTTCGAGTGCGTGACGATGGCGACGTGCTCGGCGGCCGTCAGGCCGTTGATCGTCAGCTGGTCCAGGCTTGGCGCGCAGTCGATGAGGATCAGGTCGTAGTCGTCCGCGACGGCGGTCAGCGCATCGCGGAGCCGGCCCTCGCGGCCGGCGCCTGCGATCACGAGCTCGTCGCGGACGTAGCCGAGGGTGGTCCCCGACGTCGGCACGACGTCGAGGCCGGGCCACACGCCGGGCACGATGACGTCGCGGATGGTCTCGGGCGCTCGGGCGCTGAGGGCGTCGGCCAGTCCGGCCTGGTCCTCGTCGACGACGTCGGCGGCCGCGACGGACGTCAGGTTCCCCTGTGGGTCGTTGTCGACCAGGAGCACCTTGCGGCCGCGCAGCACGGCGCGGCGTCCGAGCTGGAACGTCGTCGTGCTTTTCCCGACGCCGCCTTTCTGGTTGCACAGGGCGATGATCTGAGCAGTCACGGTAATACCTCCAATAGCCCTAACAGTACTGATAGGGGTGCGGCGCGCGTTAGCGGCGCGCCGCACCCCTGGGTACATCACTCCTCGCCGTCTGCCACGTCGTCGATGGTCGGCAGGTCGCCGCGGAGGGCGGCCTGCTCGACGTCGGACGGCTTGTAGCCGATCGCGGTCAGGAGTGCGTACCAGGCGTCACGAGCCGTGGCCGCCTCGTTGTCCGTGGCGGCCCACTCGTCCTCGTTGAGCGGTTCGATTGCGGTCGCAAGCTGGACGAGGACTCGTCCGGTCGGGGTCGCCTTCTCCCACGCTGCGGCGAACGCCTTCTCGAGCTCGTCCTGGTCGTTCGCGTTGTCGGTGTCGGCGTCGAGGTTGAACCACGCGGCCGCCGTGTCGGCCCACTCTTCGGGGTCGAACACGCGCACGCCCATGTGGCGGGCTGCGTAGGACGTGCGGGTGAGCGTGAACTTCCCGAGAAAGTCGATCAGCGCCGTGGCCGCCTTCGAGTTCTTGCGGCCGATCGCGTCGAGAATGAACCCTCGGCGCGTCACGGCGGAGACCTGCGCGAGTTCCATGACGGCGGCGAGGCGCTGCTCGCGCTCAGCGAGGGCCTTCTGTGCGCGCTGCTGCGCCTCTGTCTTCTCCTGCGCGGCCTTGGCCTCCTCCCTCGTCGCGGGGCGGTAGTACTCGCCCATCGGCCGCTGCGTGACCTTGAAGACCCAGTTCGGCTTGGCCTCGTCAGGGATGCCGCCGCCCCAGGAGTGTCGGGCGTAGACGTACCCCATCGGGACGTCCTTGACGATGATGATGCCGGCGGCCGCCAGTTCCCGCTCGCGCGTAGCCCATGTGGCGGCGTTCTCCACCGACCGGCGCACCTCTTGGAGCGCGTACTCGAAGTTGCCCGTGCCGAGCGCCTTCACGACCTTGTCGCGCTGCCTGGCCGTGAGCGTCGCCAGGTCGGGGAGCCGCGACGCCTGGTCTAGCGTGGCCTGCCCGCTGTGGACCTTCTCGCGGGCCTCCTCGGGCAACGCGACAAGCTTCATCCGGGAGCGCACCGTCGTCACCGAGCGGCCCGTCTTGGTGGCGGCCTGCTCCACGGTCAGGCCCAGGTCGAGCAGGCCCTGGTAGCCGTCAGCCTCCTCGACCGGGGTCAGGTCGGCCCGCTGGACGTTCTCGACGAGCATGAGCTCGACCTGGTCGGTCTCGGTCAGCGTCGGGTCGACGAGGACGGGCACCTCGGTCAGTCCGGCCTCGCGGGCGCCGGCGAGGCGCCGGTGGCCGATCACCAGTCGGTAGCGGTCGGGGTCGCCGGGGTCCGGGACCGCGAGGAGCGGCTGGCGGATGCCGTGCTCCCGGATCGAGTCCGCGAGCTCGGTGACGTCTCCGACGTCGCGCCTGGGGTTCTTCGGGTGCGGGTGCAGGTGCTCGACCGGCGCCAGGTGCAGGCCGGTGGGCAGGTCGCCCACCAGGGCGGCTGCGGCCGCCGTCGTCGTGTCGGTGGTGGTCATCGCATCTCCTTGGGGTTGGTGCGTAGAACCTGGCTGGCGCTCGGGCGGGGCGGAGTGTGGCTCGACGCCCCGCCCGAGGGTCTGGTTACCGATGGGTCAGTCAGTCGCCGGTCTCGCTGGTCGACGGCGTGATGACCCGCACGGTCTGGCCGCGCAGGCTGACGGCGACCTCGTCGGCGTTGACCTCGTGCTGGATGCGCGAGCCCTGCTCGCCGCGGTACTCGGTGACCCGGTAGCGGCCGGCGAACGTGACGCGAATGTTGCCGCCCATCTGCGCGGCGTCGACGAGGTTGGTGGCCTGGTTGCCGCTGACGGCGACGTCGTATGCGACCGCCGGCCCGTCGGCGTAGGAGCCGTCCTCCTGCCGGATGCGGTCGGAGACAATCACCCGCGCGTAGGTGTACGGGCCGTGCTCCCCCTGCCGCAGTTCGGGCGTCGAGGCGAGGTTTCCGGTGCGGACGATGTAGCTCATGGTCTTCTCCTTCGGTTCGATCTGACTAACCCTGATACCCCTAATAGTACTATTCCCACTAAGGGAGTTCAAGCGATGGCGGCAACGCGCTCGATCTGGTCGGGCCGGAAGCCGCTCCAGTGGTCGTTGTCGTCGACCACGACGACGGGGGCCTCGGAGTAGCCCAGCTCCTCGGTGACGTACTCGTACGCGGCCGGGTTGTCCGCGAGCTGCACCTCGACGACCTGCACGCCCTTCTTCTCGAAGGTGTCCTTGGTCAGCTTGCAGCGGATGCACCGCGGGGTGCTGTAGACGGTCACGCTGGTCATGGCTTCCTCCTCACCCACGTTTTCTTGCCGTGAAGGCGACTCTGTCGCCGCTAGGGAGGCCGCCCGGAGTGCAAGCGACCGTGGAATACCGGACTGAGGGAGCGCAGCGACCGAGGGAGGATATGCCGCGAAAGCGCTTGAACGTAGGGCGGGCGACCGTACGCTGCCGAAGGCTTCACGGCGCGAAAACGAGCGCCGTAGGCGCCGCAGCCGGCCGCGGAGCGGCTGTCCGCTTCGAGCTCGCGATCCGTCGCGCGCGGTTCCGGGGAGCGCGAGGGGCTGGCCCCTCGCCGGCCGGCCCCGCAGGGCCGGCCGGGTCGTCGAGGTCACCCCTCCCCCGCCGCGGCGCGCACTGCGGCCAGGGCGGCCGCGGTCTCGACGTTGCGCGCGGTCCAGGTCAGGGCGGCCCACGCGGCCGCGCCGTGCTCGTGCTCGGCCCACTGGCGCGCGAGACCCAGGTCTGTCGAGCCGGTCAGGGTCGTTCCGTCGGGCAGGGTGAGGCTGAGGTCTCCGGTCAGGGCGGTCATCGTTCCTCCAATAGTGGGATCAGTACTATTCGGGTCAGTTCTGCACGGGCGCCTGGTTGGCGCTGATGCGCTGACACAGGGCCGACAGGTCGCCGCGGGCCAGGCAGCCGGGGCACGTGGTCTGGCTGCTGGTGAGCGTGTAGAGCCGGGTGCCCTTGATCTGGCCTGCGCGCGAGACGTCGAGGAAGTCGAGCCCACAGGCGGTGGTGAAGTTCGGCAGGATCATGTGGACGACGTCGGACATCTCGTCCGCGGCGAGCATGTCGAACAGGTCCGGGCCGCTCATCGGCCCGCCGGCGCTGGTCCCTCGCATCGCGTTTCCCTCTCGCTCGCTCAACCCTAATAGTACTATTGCCGCCACGCGATTGCAACGGCAATAGTACTATTAGGTCGGTCAAGCTGCGGCGGCCTCGTCGTCAGTCTCGGGCTCGGTGATGGCGTCGGCCAGGGTGTGCGCGGCGCGTAGCACGTTGCGGGCGGTGTCCTTGATGGTCTCGACGTCGCCGCCGGTCCAGCCGGCGACGTAGCCGACGCTGTAGGCGCTGGTGTCCATGTTCAAGATGCCCGCGACGACGTAGGCGGTGGCCTCGGCCTCGGCCTCCTTGGTGCCGCGGTGGGCGACGTACTCGGCTGCGGTCTGCTCGGCGTGCAGGATGACGTGAGCGGCCTCGTGCAGCGCGGTCTTGGCGGCCTGGGCGGGGGAGAGGTCGGCGTCGATCACGACGCGGCGGGTTCCGTCGGTGGTGGTGTAGCCGTTGGTCTCGCCCTTGATGGGCGCGCGCTCGACGGTCCAGCCCTCGGCCGTCAGGTAGTCGACGACGGCGGCCAGGATGCCCGCGGGGTCGTCGCCGGTGAGGCGGTGGGCGATGGTGCCGGGGTCGTCGACGCCGGCGACGGCGTCGGTCTGGCTCTTGTCGAACACCGAGACGGGGAAGAACCGGCTGCGGCGGGTCTCGGACTCCTCGCCGGTCTCCTCGTCCTTCGCGGTGGTCACGACGTCGCGGCCGCCGAAGATGCGGATGCCGCGCTCGCCCTTGCGGACTTGGCGGCCCAGCTTCTGCCAGGTGCGGTAACCCGCGACCTGGGTTGCCTCGGGCTTCTGCGCGAGGATCAGCAGGAGGTTGTTCAGGCTGTAGTGGTGGAACGACCGGGCGAACTCGAGAAATCGGGTCCACGCGGCCGACTCGCACAGGGCCTCGACCTGCTCGGTGATGGTGGCGTGCAGCGCCTCGGCCTCGGCGCGGCGCTCCTCGGGGCTCTTGGTGGTCTTGATCTTGCGGGCCATCGGTCCTGCCTCTCTTGCTGGGATTAGTACTATTGGGGAGGTTCAAGCGCGGGTGCGGGGCATCCGGGCGAGCAGGGCTCGGCCAGGTGAGCGCCGCAGTGGCGGCAGCGGTCGTGCTCGTCGTAGTCGGGCAGGGTGACGGTGTCCCAGCAGCGCCCGGCGGGGATGTAGACGACGGTGGTGCGGTTCTCGATGCTGACCGTCAGGGACGGCACGGCCTCGACGTCGGCGCCCGTGGTGTCGATGATCCTGCCGCGGGGGTCGGTCGTCAGGCCGCCGCCGTCGACGTCGGCGCCGTCGCCCGCGGCGATGATGGCGCGCATGACCGAGTAGGTGAACGCGATCACGGGGCAGCCGTTCCATCGCTCGCCGGTGTCCAGGGCGGTCCAGGTGTGGCCGGTGGTCGGCCCGACGACGCCGACGGGCGCCCAGGGCTTCGAGGTCTCGACCGCGCGCGGCCGCGCGGCGCTGTGGTCGACCTGGGGGAAGTAGGTGGTGACGGTGCGGGAGTTCATCGCGGCGGTTCCTCTCAACGCTGACGGGAGCGACTGCCCAGGTGGGCCGACCTTTTTTCGCACCCTCCTGGCTCCGGAATGACCGCCGGGTTCAAGGGGTGGAGTGCAAGGCCCGGGACCGGCAGGAGGAGAGAAGTTCTTGGCCGATATAAGGAGCGAAGCGACGCGGCCCAGAAGTTCTCGGGGGAATGCCGGCGCCGTAGGCGCGGGCCTTGCGCGGAGCCCCGGCCCGGCGATCATGGAGAGCCAGGAGGGGGAGAAAAACTCGCGCCCGAAGGGCGCGATCACAGCGGCCGCGCAGCGGCCTCGTTCACGGGCCGTAGGCCCGAGCGGGGAGCGCGAGGGGCCGCGGCCCCTCGCCGGTGGCGTCGGCCCTCGATGGGCCGACGCCACCGCTGCGGTCAGCTCAGCTCGGAGCGGATGGCCCGGGCCTGGGCCTCGACCTTGGCGGGCTCGGCGTCGGTGGTCCACCCGGCCCGGTAGGCGATCGCGTCGGCCAGCTCGTGCGCGATCTGCGCGGCCAGGCCCTCGGGCGTGGCCGTGCCCTCCTCGCCGGGCATGAGATAGGCGTCGAACGTGACGGTGGCGGTGATGGTGGCGCGGCGGGCGCCGGTGAACTGCTCGGACACAATGACTCTCCTATTGCTGGTAACAGTACTATTCGGGTTAGTCGGTGGCGGGTGCGAGCCCGCGCGTGAACACCATGTGTTCGAGGGCGGCGACGGCGTCCCATGCCTCGCGGGCGTCGTAGGCGCGGACGTCGTTGACGATCGCGGCCTGGCGGTGGGCGGGCTCGGTGGCGTCGTGGTCGACGGACAGGCAGACGACGGCGCGGCCTGCGCGGCAGATCGCCTCGCGGCGGTCGGCGGTGATGGTGCTCATGGCTTCCCCCTCTAATGGTGGTATCAGTACTATTCTGGTCAGTCTTCGTCGGGCATCATGACGGTGATGACGTGCTCGCCGTGGTCGCCGGGCCGCTGTGCAGGTGCAGCGTCGTGAGCGTCGCGCGGCGGGCACGGGCGGTGTTCGGCACCCGGAGCAGCCGCACCGGGACGCGAGTGGTGGTGGGGTCGGTCACGCCGCGGACGGTCATGGCGGCCATGAACAGCACGTCCCACAGGCGCCCGGCCTCGTCCTGGCCGCCGCCGTGGTTCCACGCGACCGCGTCGGCCCACGCGGCCGCGGTGAGCGCGACGGGGACGGCGAACCCTGCCTCGCGGGCGGTCTCGGTGGCGTCGACGAGGACGCCGTCCTCGATCGCCTGCGCGCGGGTGTAAGCGTGGATGACCTCTCCGAACAGCTCGTGCATTGCGTCCATCGTTTCGTTCCTCTCGCTACGGGCGGCAACCACCTGGTGGCCCCGACCTTTTTCCGCACCCTCCTGGCTCCGGAATGACCGCCGGGTTCAAGGGGTGGAGTGCAAGGCCCGGGACCGGGCCGGGGGAGAAGAAGTTCGGGCGATATAAGGGAGCGCAGCGACCGCGCCCGAACTTGTTCGGAGGAGGGCCGGCGCCGTAGGCGCGGGCCTTGCGCGGAGCCCCGGCCCGGCGATCATGGAGAGCCAGGAGGGGAGGAAAACTCGCGCCCGAAGGGCGCGATCATCGGGCCGCGCAGCGGCCTCCTCTCGGTTCCCGGCGCAGCCGGGATCGCCCTCGCCGCATCCGCGCTGGTCAGCCTGGGCCAGGCTTACGCCGCGGCGTCGACGAGCGTCCACGCGCTGTCGTCGACGAGGTCGGGCGGTGGGAGCCAGTACTCGTCGTCAAGCGGGTCGTAGAGCAGGTCTTCTTCCCTCACCGCGGTGAGGACTTCGTGGCGGGCGAGGTAGGCGTGCCACGCGCGGCGGTGCCGGGCGTATGTGCGCAGCTGCTGGGCGACGTCGTCGAGCGCGCCGAGGTCTTCCGCGATGCGTCCTAGCCGTTCGGGGCGGGGCACGAGGCCGGCGGGGGTGCGGTCGACGGCGCCGTGCGCCGCCAGGACGTCGACCGCAGCTGAGACGGCGGAGGGGAGAACCCGGTCGCCTCGATGAGCCCTGTGGTGGTGTGGGCCAGGCCGAGCTCGAGCGCTTCGAACACGAGGCCGGCGACGTCACCGAGCTCGCGGAACGCGGGCCGCATCGCGTGGACCTTCCCGCGGTGCCAGCGCATCGTCTCGACCCGTCCGACCAGGTCACGCGGAGGGTGAGCCCGTACAGGTCTGCGTCCTTGCCGCGCCCGACCTCGATGCGGTCGATCCAGCCCTCCTTGACGAGCACCGGGAGCAGCGCGGCCACGGTCGTGTGGTCGCAGCCGACTGCGACGGCGAGGGAGCGTGACCCGAATGCGAAGTAGCGGTTTGCGGACTTGCTGGCGGCCTCTGCCAGCGCTCGGGCGAGCCACCGGACCTTGACGCCGTACTTGGCAAGTCGGTGTCGTTCGAGGGTGAAGAGCGCGGTGGTCCAGGTGCGGATGAACGCGTGCTCGGCGTCGGCGTCCGTTCGTGCGGTTTGAGCGTGGGGTTGTGGGCTGCCCCCTGTGACTTAGGGAGGCTTGTGTTGGATCTGTGGATATGCGGATTCCCGCTCTGACCTGCGGTGTTCTTGCGGTGCGGGGTGCGCGCGACTTCGGCGGCGGCCTTGTTGTAGTCCTGGGTGACGCGTCGGCGGCGTGTGCCGGCGGCGGCGTACTTGGCCGCGTACATGCCGGCGAGGCCGGGCCAGCGGCCGTCTTCGAGCCGGACCAGGACGTCGTTGAGCGTCCATCCGGCGCGTGCGGCCGCGGTCATGACGGCCTGGCGGGCCTCAGACGGCGAGACATACCGTGCGGTGTCGTAGGCGCCCTCGACGGCGATCGCCTTCATCTGCGGGCTGATGCCGCGCTTGCCCTCGCGCGTGGCCTCCTCGTCGTTGCCGCTGCGCGGGGCGGCGGGGCTTCGTACGTGGCTGCAGGTGCCTGGGACGCCTGCCAGGCGGCGATCTGAGGCTTCAGGCGGATGCGGATGGCCTCGACGACGTCGGGCCGGTTGCGACGGTGCAGGACGTCGACGGATTCCGCGAGAGACGTCACCAGCTCCTGGTGCCCGCCGGAGGCGTGGCGCGAGCCTGGGGTTCGGATGCAGCCTGAGCGGGCCGAGCGGTGCGGGCCGGCGTCGATCGTCGGGAAGCGCAGGGCCAGTGCCTCGACCAGCTCGCGGGCGGCCGGCTGCTCTAGCCGGTTGGCGAGCGGGACGTAGATGTGCCGGCCGCCGTTGGGGAGACGTCCTCGATGACGCGCGCACCGCACTCGACCAGCCACGTGACGAGGGCGCGCGCGTCGCGCGTAACGGCGTCTGTGCCGCCGCGCGAGGAGTCGAGGTCGAGGAACAAAGCGACGCAGGCGCCGTCGTCGCCGTAGACGCGCACTGCGGCCGGGCGGCCGGGAGCCGGTCGGTGAGCGGCTTCTCCTGGCTGCCGGGGTACTCGATCCCGTCGCCGCGGCGCACGGCGAGACGGACGTGCGCCTTACCTGCGAGCAAGGGCGCTGTGGCCGCCCAAACGAGCTTCGGATCAGCCTCAGATCGCTCATATCGGTCAGCGGCGCCCGACACGCGGGGCGGCTGTAGCGCTAGCGCTACAGCGTTCCTGTCTGACACGGCTATAGTGATCCCATCCTTGTTGGACGCCGTGAGGCGCACTAACCGGGGCCGATCACCTCCCGCCCGCCAGCATCGGGTGATCCGCTTCTTGGGTTTGGGCCCGCCCCTTCGGGGCGGGCCCGTTCGCATGTATGGGGTTATACAGGGATGTCTAGGGCCTCCTGGCGCGTGCATCGCGGAGTTGGCTTGTACTCAGGCATACCGACGGCATCAGCAAGGACAGCCTGAAGCCACTCGGTGCGATCGGCGTACGGTGACGCCTTCCAGACCTCGTCGACGGCGTCAGCGAGGGGTCGGGCATCCTGCCCCGCACCAGCCGACGCGGCCCCTTGCTGGGGCGTCCCGGTTTTGCCATGGACCCAACCCAACCATCCAGGTGAGCGCGGTTGCGGCTGTGCACGCGGCGTGTCGGAGAATCGGGGCCCTGCTTTCGCCCGACGGAGCATCCACAGGTCTTGCTCATCGAGCGCTGCGAGGTGGCGCTGCGTCGAGGATCGGCCGACGTCGAGTTCGTCCGCGAGTTCGGAAAGACCCCGCCGCGGACGCAGTCGCGCCTACTTCCGCGATCCTTCGTCGAGAGAGTCGACGACGGTGGCGGCGAGTTCGATGTAGGCCTGTCGGGTGGCCCGTCCGAGTTCGTTGGTGTGCACGATGTCGCCTCGGGAGAGCGAGGGGTCGAAGGGGATGAGGTGGACGGCCTTGCAGAGTTGGCCGAGGGTATCGACGATCTCTTGCCGGTTGATGTCGCGCGGGACGCGAGCGTTTTCGGTGAGGACCACGACGGCGTTGCGGGAGAGCTCGCGGTACTGCTCCTGGTTGTGGAGCCATTCGAGGGTGCGTTGAGCGCGCTTCGCTCCGGATACGGCCCATCCCGAAGCGACGATCACCTGATCGGTGCGGTCGAGGATGCCGCGCATGGCGGGGTGGGTGACTCCCGTTCCGCAGTCGGTGATCGTCAGGGGGTAGAAACGATCGACGACGTCGCGGACGGCAAGGTAGTCCCGGGTAGTGATCGACTCCGAGACGTCTGGGGCCTGCTCGCCGGCGATGAGATGGAGGCGCTCTGCGACCTGGGTGTAGCGGTTCAGTTCGGTCAGGTCGTGGATGGTATCGACACGGATAGCCCGTAGAACGTCGGTGATGGTCCTGGGGAGATGGCTTCCACCTGGTCGTGACCGAGGGCTCGGTCAGCGAGGTCACCGGCGTCAGGGTTCATGTCGAGTCCGAGCACCTGGTCGGCGCGGTATTTAGCGAGAGTGAGGCCGAGGCCGAGCGAGGTGGTGGTCTTGCCGATGCCGCCCTTGAGGCACATAACGGTGACGTTGTGGGTGCCGGTGAGGTGGGTGCGGATGCGCGTGAGGAGCTGGCCAAGGTATCGCTCGGCTTCAGCCGGGCCGAGATTGATAAGGCCAGCGGATGCCTTGTAGAGCAGTGCGCGGGCTCCCATCCGGGGATCGACGGAGGCTGGCGGACGAAGGACCGGCCGCCTACAGGGCGAGGCTCAGCCGGAGCTGGTTCCTCGGCGGGCTCCGGAACGAGTTCGTCGACGAGCTCGACGGGCGCGGCATCGTCGCCGGCCCCGGCGCACGGGTCTCCGTGACTGGCTCTTCCTGTTCAGTGGGGCCGACTCGGGAGCAACTGGCGCGGGCGCAGGGGTGGGCTTTGGCGGAGCTAGGCGCTCGACGGGCGCGGGGATCGGCTCCGCCTTGATCGAGGCGGATGCGGGCAGGTGAGGCGCTGACGTAGTGGGCTGGGGTGCCTGGACCCTCGGGCCGGGCGCCGGCGTCGGGTCGGGCACTAGGGCCTCGTATGCGACGGCGGGGGCCGACTCGGGGGCGATGTCTTGGGGTTCTGATGCTCGTCGTGCGCGGCGCTGGCTGGCCGCGG
Source organism: Xylanimonas allomyrinae (assembly GCF_004135345.1). NCBI lineage: Bacteria > Bacillati > Actinomycetota > Actinomycetes > Micrococcales > Promicromonosporaceae > Xylanimonas > Xylanimonas allomyrinae. The sequence continues at coordinate 8,914 of NZ_CP035496.1, read as the reverse complement.
GAGTCACGTCGTCGACCGAGCCGTCTGGGTGAACGACAAGGTCCCATTCGCCCGTGTCGTCGCTGGCGCGCAGCCGAACGGGGCGGTTCAACTTGACGGCGGCCTCGTTGAGTACCAAATCGCGCACAGCCGCGCGGCCCTCATTGGCGGTGGCTCCCTTGATCGGGTAAGAGACGCCATTAAGTAGCACCTCACCCGCGCCGGTGTGGTCGATCACGGCCTTGATTCCGGGCCACGTGGGGACGTCTTCGTGGTTGGTCATGGCGGGCAGCCTCCTAGGCGGCGTTCAGTGAGTCGACGCGCCAGGGTTGGGTGGAGTCGGCGCGGGTGATGGTGACGTAGAACGAGGTGGTGATCGGGCGATAGTCCAGCCGTCGCGGCCGGTTGGGTGTAGGTCACCTGGTAGATGCGGTACGCGTTCTGGTCGCTGTCCACGGGGCCGCCGTCCTCGCTGACGTCGAGCACCTGGTCAACGATGGTGTAGCCATCGTGGGCAGCGAGCGTGATCCAGTCGGCGCCGCCACCGTTAGGGCTTCCGCCCCGCACGCCGTCGGCGAACGTCTCGGACAGCCACGGGATCGCGCGACGGTCGGCGTCTGCGGGGGACAGGTCGATCGCGGTGTCCATGGAAAACATCGCGGTGAGTGCGGCCACGGCCACGGCGTCGGGGTTGGCGTTGTCGACGGTGGCGGGGTCCGGGATGCCGCCTTCCGGAGTACCGGCCTTGCCGGTGGGCACGGTCTTGGGCGCCCAGCTCGGCGGGACCGCGGTGGGTGCGCTTGAGGCCGTGGGTACGGGCTCGGGCATGGGTTTGGGGTCTGAACATCCGGCGAGCACGAGAATGCTCGTCAGCGTGAGACCTGCGGCTACGTAGGCCCGGTTCATCCGACTCTCCTAACCATCCACTCTTCGGCCTCCCAGTAGCCGGCGAGCTTGGTGTATTCGACGTTGCGGCCGGTGCGGGGGCGTGGATCATTCGCCCATCGCCGATGTAGATGCCGACGTGGTGGTAGGCGCTGCCTCCGCCTTTGCGGAAGGTGATGATGTCGCCGGGCTGCATGCGCGCGTAGTCGACTGGGGTCCCACCGGCGCGGTGGAGGACTTCGGCCCCGGCCGAGGCTTGGGAGTTGGCCGGGGCAGGATGTTCAAGGAGCCTCCGGACGCTTGATAGGTGGCGTACCAGACGAAGTGTGAGCAGTCGAAGCCAGCCGTGTTTGCTCCGCTACCCGAGCCCGTCGACGGACCGTTCGGTCCGCCTCCGCCCCAGGAGTAGGGCACGCCAAGTTGGGTCTCGCCGGCCGCCACGATCTGTTCACCAATACTCGATCCGGGGAGCGGATTGCTCGACGCCGCGGAGTACCTGCCGATCAAACTGCGGATGCGCGCGATGTAGTTCTGCGTCTCCTTGAACGGCGGGACGTCGCCGAACTTGGTGACGTTACCGAAGCCAGCGTTGTAGGAGGCGAGGGCCAGGTCGAACGGGTCTCCGCTGATCCGTCCATCTGCCGTCGCGACGCTCACCTGGTCATACAGGGCGCACATGAAGTTGCCCTGCGCCATGATCGCGTCGGACGGGTCGAGAGGGGACACGACGCCGTTGCCGTCGGCATCTTCACCCCAGGTCACCCATGTCTCCGGCATGAACTGCGCAAGGCCTTGGGCTCCGACGGGGATTGGGCGTTGGGGTTCCAGTTGGATTCGGCCTCGATCTGTGCCGCGATCGCCGCCGGGGTGATCGCGGCACAGAGCGAGCCAGCCTTGTTGACCAATGCCTCGTACTCGGCCGGAATAGCGCCGGGTTCGAGGGTTGCTGACGAGGTCGCCCCGTCGGGCGAACTAGTGCATCCCGTTAGCGCCACAAGCGCACCAACAAGGAGCGCCGCACCGACGCGGCGCTTTCCTTCGGTCATACAGCCTCCCCTAACGCTCCGTTTCGTCAGCGCCGGAATTGGGGAGGGCGTACCCGGTATAGGTCTGGGCGAGGTAGTCGCGCAGTTCCTCGCGAAGGACCAACCACCGGCCCGGGAGCTTGTAGCCGGGTAGTTGACCGTCCCTGAGCCAGTTGGAGACGGTGCGGGGGTTGAGCCCAAGCAGAGCGGCGACGTCGTCGACACCCATCTTGTCGGGTACGCCCACAAAGAGGTCGTCGAGCCTGCTCATGACAACCACTCCCCGGCGCACACCCGGCAGACTACCAGTCTGTACGAGACTCTACTAGGGGGTACTTGAACCTGGAAACCTTTGCTCATTGCTACGAACCTTTGCTAGGGTGGTCGCGATCGGTCTGTCGTGCAGTAGGCGACTAGATTACGCGAGAAAGGGGCCTGTCTGTGGGCGCGAATCCGTGGATACCGACCATTGAGAGCGACGTAGCCGGGGACGAGGAAGCACCTTCGCTCGCCCCGCCCACAGGCCCAACGGCCCCCCAAGAGAGCGTGACGACGGTGGACGTCGCCGATCGACTCAGACAGGTCGACGTGTCCGAGATGCCGACGCCGACAGCCTGGATCGTGGGGGTCCACGGCGGCAGCGCCGAGACGACCCTTGCGCACCTGGTCGACGGCGCAGTAGCGACCGGTCACCGATGGCCCATCGGCACACCTCGTGCCCCGATGGCCCCGGTCGTGCTCGTCGCACGAACCGGAATGAACGACCTACGCGCAGCGCAGCGTGCCGTGATCGAGTGGGCCTCTGGCGCCACGCCGGTAGCCCTGGCGGGTCTCGTACTCGTAGCTGACGCCCCTGGCCGACTTCCGCGCCCCCTCACCGACCTTGCCCAGGTGATCGCCGGCGGCGTCCCGCGCTGCTGGCGGATGCCCTGGGTGGAGGACTGGCGAATGGGCGGCGAGGTCACCGCCGACGGTGCCCCCAAAGCCGCGCAAGCGATCCTCGCTGAACTGCACGACGTACTCACCAACCCCCAGTAGAAGGAGAACAATCCGTGTCCCTCATTCAGGGTCTCGCAGACCTCTCGACGACCTTGCCCGCCCTTATGGCCGACGTTCCCGATCCAGGCGCGGGCACGCAGCCGCCCGGCGCGGAGGGCTTCACCAAGATTCTGGGATGGGCCGCCTGGATCGCCTTCGGCGTCTGCGTGCTCGGCGTCATCGTCGCCGGCGCGACGATGGCGATTCAGTCGCGACGCGGCGAGGGCGGCGAGCATATGTCGCGCCTGGGCTGGGTCCTCGCCGGCTGTATCGTCATCGGCTCGGCCTCCGCCCTTGTTGGCGCTCTGGTCTAGGCCCGGGACTGTGCGATGACGCAGCACCTGGACGAACCCAACCCCTTCACCCAACGCAAGTTCATCGTCGCAGCCGTCCTCGTCGCGGCCGTCGCGGTCATGGCGGCCGTCCTCCTACTGACGACCCGCAACAGCGACCGGCCCGAACCCGCCGCGAACGACACGTCCCCGGCGACGTCGCCGTCGACGACCGTCGAACCCACGCCGAAGCGATCGACAGCCTCAGCCGAGGGCGCCTCGGCGTGCGGGCCGCCGGCCGGGGATCAGTCGATCCCGACCGCGCCGCCCGAAGCCACATGGCAGCTCGTGGGGACTATGGCGATCCCGACTCGGGACGACATCGGCCCGGGCACTACCTCATCCGAAGGCATCCACTCCTGCTACGCCCACAGCCCGACCGGAGCGATCTTCGCCGGGGTCGGTCTGATGGCGGACTTCGTGGCCGTTGATGACACGGTTGCCGTTCTGACTCAGAGAGCATTGCCCGGCCCTGAACGGGACAGCGCGATCGAGGCAGCCCGTCAGGCGCAGACGGAGAAGTCTTCCGAGATGCCCGACGGGTACGGCGGAGAGGTGACCCAACAGGTCGCTGGCTTCCAAGTCATCTCAGCAGCGGCCGATGTCGTCTCGCTAGAAGTCGTCATCCGGTCGTCAGACGGAACCATGTTCGCTCGACCCATTTCGATGCACTGGATCGAAGGCGATTGGCGGATGGACTCGAATTCTGTGACACCTCACCAGGTCAGTTCGCTGTCTGGGTACATTCCCTGGTCTGGTGCCTGATGTGCGCGCCCTGGGACCTCAAATGCAAGGCTGGCGAGGCCGTCACCAACGCTGCTACCGACTGGTTGAACAACCTGGCTACGTCGGTCGCTGAGGCGGTGGGGTCGTTCGTCGCGACGTTGGGGACGTTATGGGTGTCGGTGCCGACGCCACAGATCGCGACGAACGATGAGGGCGCACCCTCGGGTGTGGTCGGCTTCGTGCAAAACCACCTGCTCTGGTACGTGGGGGCGTTGGCGGTGCTGTCGGTCATCATCGGTGGTGCGCGGATGGCGTGGGAGCGGCGAGCCGACCCCGGCCGTGACCTGCTCCAGTCGCTCCTTACGCTCGTTGTGGTCTCCGGTGCAGGCCTGGCGGTCATTAGCCTCGCAACGACAGCGGCCGACAAGTTCTCGGTGTGGATCATCGACGAGTCCTTAGCGTGCGAAGACCTGGCCGCGAACGAGACGTGTTTCGCTCGCAACGTGAGCGCGATGCTCGGCCTCAGTGGCATGTCCGGGGTCGGCGCAGTGGTCCAACTGGCGGCATCACTCATCGCCTTGTTGGCGTCGCTGATCCAAATCGTGATGATGCTGATTCGAGGCGGAATGCTCATCGTCCTGGCGGGGGTCTTCCCGCTCACGGCGTCGTTCACGAACACCGAGACAGGCCGCACCTGGTTCAAGAAGTGCATCGGGTGGCTGATCGCCTACATCCTCTACAAGCCGACCGCCGCGATCATCTACGCGACGGCATTCCAGCTCACCGGCTCCGGCGTCGACAACGCCTCGTGGTCTGGGGTCGGAGAAGGCCTGTTGAAGGTCCTGACCGGCATCACGCTCATGTGCATGGCGCTGATCGCGCTGCCCGCGTTGATGCGGTTCGTCGCCCCGATGACATCGGCCACGGCCGGCGGAGCTGGCGCGGGAGTGATGGCCGCCGGTGCAGTGACCGCCGGCGCAACCGGAGCGATGCAAGTCGCCTCAAAGACGTTCGGCTCGTTCTCTGGCGGGGGAGGCGGCGGCGGGAACGGCGGTGGCGAAGGCAAGGACAGAGACAACGCCTCGGGCGCGAACCCGAACTCGGCTGGCAAGTCCTCCGGCGACAGGTCGGCGCCCGGCACGGACACCGCACCTGCGGCCGGTGGTGGCGCTGGCGCGGCCGCGGCCGGTGGTGGCGCCGGCGCTGGCGCGGCCGCGGCCGGTGGTGGCGCCGGCGCTGCTGCGGCGACCGGAGGAACTTCGCTTGTAGTTCAAGCCGGGGTGCAGGCGGCCGGCGCGGTGAAGTCAGGTATCGAGCAGGCTGCAAACACCGCGGCCGGGGCCGCATCGGATACGACCGAAGACAACGGAGGTGGCCCCAGTGGCAGCGGCAGGTGAACAGGTAGTGCACACGTACGGGAACTGGCGAAAGCCGAAGAGCCCCGGTCTGGCAGGGCTCGGACTGATCGGGACGGCCCTGATGCTGCTGTCGCTAATCGGGCTCATCCTGACGATGTTCCTCGGCGGCTTGCTCGAGGCCGTCCTCTTCGCGCTCGGCGCGAGCGTCGTTCTGATGATGCTGGCACTCCGGGACAAGCACGGGCGCTCCGGCATGCAGCGGATCTCCAACCGTGTCGGGTTCGCCATCGCGCGGCGCAGGGGCTCGAACGTCTACCGCTCCGGCCCGGTCGGTGCGACGCCGTGGGGCACTTTCCAGCTCCCCGGTCTGGCCGCACCGTCACGGTTGAGCGAGTGGGAGGACTCCTACCGCCGACCGTTCGCCCTGGTGCATGTGCCCTCGACGAATCACTACACGGTGGTCCTGGCGTGCGAGCCGGACGGGGCGTCCCTGGTCGATCAGGAAACAATCGACCGTTTGGTAGCGCACTGGGGCATGTGGCTGGCCTCTCTTGGTCACGAACCGGGGATCGCGGCAGTTTCGGTGACCGTCGAGACCGCCCCCGACACCGGAGCGCGCCTGGCCCGGGAGATTGACCTGAATATCGACGAGTCGGCCTCGGCCGTGGCTCAGGCGATGTTGCGTGAGGTGCAGGAGACCTACCCGAAGGGGTCGGCGCACTGCCGAGCCTGGATCGCGGTCACGTTCTCGGGCGCGGTGAACGGTCAGCGGCGCAAGCCCGAGGACATGGGTCGCGAGCTTGCCTCACGCCTTCCGGGTCTGACCGCCGGGCTCTCGGCCGCCGGCGCGGGGGCGGCCCGGCCGGTGAGCGCGCAAGGGCTGTGCGAGGTGATCCGGACGGCCTACGACCCGGCGGCGGCCCTCTTGATCGACCAGGCGCACGCGATGGGTCAGACCCCGGACCTTCGGTGGTCCGACGTCGGGCCGACCGCCCATGAAGCGAACTGGGGCAGCTACCGCCATGACGGCGCGTTCTCGGTCACCTGGTCGATGACGCAGGCGCCGCGCGGGGATATCTACGACTCAGCGTTCCAACGGCTGCTCTCCCCGCACCCGGACATCGCCCGCAAGCGGGTCACCCTGCTCTACCGGCCGCTCGACGCGGCCACGGCCGCGCCGATCGTCGAGTCCGACAAGCGCAACGCCGAGTTCCATATGTCGGCGCGACCCTCGGCGCGGGCGGCCGTGGATGCGAGGGCCGCGGCGGCGACCGCGCGGGACGAGGCGCGCGGGGCGGGCCTGGTGAACTTCGGGGCGGTCGTCACCGCCACGGTGCTCGACGCCGAAAAACTTCCTCTCGCCAGGGCTGCCGTCGACAACCTGGCGCCCACGGCGCGCATCCTGGTTCGCCCGGTCTACGGGTCGCAGGACGCCGCCTTTGCCGCCGGGCTGCCGCTCGGGATCGTGCTGCCGGCGCACCTGCGCGTACCGGCCGAACTGCGGGAGAACCTGTGACCAAGACGAAGGACGCCAAGACCCCGACCCCATACGTGCCGCGCCCGGGCCTGCGCGGCTGGCGTGGCCCCGGACGCGGGGCTGCACAGTATGTGCAGGCGGCCGACGAGTGGCGCGGTACTACAAACCAGGTGTGCGGCATATACCCGTTCAGCGCGGGCTCGGGGTCGCCGATGATCGGGGTTCCCCTGGGCAAGAACCTGCTCTCGGAGGGACGCTGTGCTGCGACCCGATCAGTTGGTTCATGCGGGCGAAACTCATCTCGAACCCGTCGGCGTTCGAGTTGGCGATCCCCGGGGTCGGCAAGTCGACCGTTGCGCGGCGCATGGCCCTCGGGCTCGAGGGCTACGGCGTGCTCCCACTCGTCCTGGGCGACCTTAAGCCCGATTACGTCGACCTCATCGACGCGATGGGCGGGCAGGTCATCACCCTCGGGCGCGGCCGCGGGTTCTTGAACATCCTGGACCCGGGCGAGGCACGCTCGGCCGCCGAACGACTCACGGGCAGCGCGCGATCTGCGGTCCTGGCCGATGCCCACGGTCGGCGACGCACGATGGTCTCGGCGCTGCTGACGATCATGCGATCGGACCCGCCGACCGACCGCGAAGAGACGATCCTCGATCGAGCGCTGCGCGTGCTCGACGACAAGAACGCTGGCGTTCCGGTCCTGGCCGATCTGCTCAAGGTGATCCAGGACGGACCCGAAGACGTGCGTCGGGTTGCCCTAGACCGGGGCTCGGATACCCGCTACAAGAAGATCACCGAGGCTCTGGAAGCGTCCTTGATCGGCCTCGCCGGCGATGGCCCTCTAGGCGAGACGTTCTCGCGGCCGACGTCGACCCCGATGCGTCGGGACAAGCCCGTTGTCTTCGACGTCTCGGGTATCGACGACGGCGACGAGGACCTAAAAGCCGCAACCCTGCTCGCGTGCTGGTCGGCAGGGTTCGGCACGGTCAACATCGCAAATGCCCTGGCGGACCGCGACCTCGAACCGCGGCGGCACTACTTCGTGATCCTCGATGAACTGTGGCGGGCGCTGCGCTCCGGGCGCGGCATGGTCGACCGCATCGACGCCTTGACCCGCCTCAACCGTCAGCGCGGGGTCGGCGTGATGATGATTTCCCACACGATGAGCGACCTTCTCGCGCTGCCGACCGAGGAAGATCGGATGAAGGCGCGCGGGTTTGTCGAGCGGTCCGGCATGGTCATCTGCGGCGGCCTGCCAGCCGCGGAGATGCCGTTGCTGACCTCCGCCGTGCCGCTGTCGCGCGCCGAACAGAACATGCTTATCGGCTGGTCGGCTCCGGCGGCGTGGGACTCGGATGCTGGCGAGGAGGCGGAGCCCCCCGGGCGCGGGCACTTCCTCGTCAAAGTCGGCAGCCGACCCGGCATCCCGGTCCGTGTTGAGCTAACCAAGGCCGAACTCGCGCTCAACGACACGAACAAGTTGTGGCACAAGCGGCCCCGCGTGGGCCGTCGCGCGCTGAGCGCCGACGAAGGAGTGAACGGATGAGCACGCCGAACAACCGCCGCCGCGACCCGGGCGGCCTCTCTGGCGATGTCCTGCTCCTGTGGAGCGGCATCGTCCTGATAGTCGTCGTCGTCAGCGCGATCTACGCCGCGATGCACCTCGGCCACCGGATCGCCGGCACGGGCGCGGAGGTCCCCAGCAACCCGTTCTCGGTGCTCTTCGGACTGCTCGGCGGCCACCTCGCGTGGCCTGGCGCCGCGGGCTGGTGGGTGCTCGGCGGCGGCGGCGGCGCGGTCATGGTCGCGGCCGGCGTCCTGGTGGGGCCTGGTTGCGCCGGGTGCGACGCACCCGGTCCCGCGTCGATCGCGCGGCATCCTACATGGGCCGCGGCCGCGACCTCGAAGACTTGAGCCGTAGGAACGCGGCCGCCAAAGCGCGGCGCCTCGGCGTCGCCGACGCGCCGGGAGTGCCGATCGGCCGAACGGTCGCTGCCGACCAGCCGCTCTACGGCTCGTGGGAGGACATGCACACCGACATCTGGGGGCCGCGAACCGGCAAGACGACGAGCCGGGCCGTGCCGGCGA